>NZ_JAARMB010000058.1:0-1235 GCF_012985615.1 Pseudomonas sp. WS 5412 | reverse complement strand
TGTAGTGGTCTAATGAAACCGGACACCCATTTAGGCGAGAATACTCGCCAGATCGAGGTGTCAGATGACCAAACAACGCCGTACCTTTTCCGCAGAATTCAAACGCGAGGCTGCCGACCTCGTGCTCAAGCAAAACTACAGCTTCATCGAAGCCAGTCGTTCACTGAGTGTTGGTGAGTCGGCGCTGCGCCGCTGGGTCGACCAGCTTCAGCAAGAGCGCACCGGCGTCACGCCCCAGAGCAAGGCCCTGACACCAGAGCAGCAAAAAATCCAGGAGTTGGAAGCTCAGATTGCTCGCCTCGAGCGCGAGAAATCAATATTAAAAAAGGCTACCGCGCTCTTGATGTCGGAAGATCTCGAGCGTACGCGCTGATCAATCAGCTAAGCGTCCATGAGCCTGTTGACTGCTTGTGCGAGGCGTTTGAGGTCGCTCGTTCGGGGTACTACGCGCATCGTCTAAGGCGGCGAACACCAGATGTTGAGCGGCTCAGGCTGCGTAGCCGAGTGAGCGAGTTGTTCACCCAGGGCCGAAGTGCTCCCGGCAGTCGAAGCATCACGTTGATGATGCAAGAAGAAGGTGAGCAAATTGGACGGTTTAAGGTACGCAGGCTGATGCGTGAGCTGGAGTTGGTCAGCAAGCAGCCAGGATCACACGCCTATAAAAAGGCGACAGTCGAGCGGCCGGATATCCCAAATATATTGAACCGAGAGTTTGATGTCGAAGCGCCCAACCAGGTCTGGTGCGGCGACATCACCTACATCTGGGCACAAGGGAAATGGCACTACCTTGCGGTTGTCATGGATCTTTACGCTCGCCGAGTGGTGGGCTGGGCGTTATCAGAAAAGCCGGATGCAGACTTGGTGATCAAGGCGTTGGACGTGGCTTACGAGCAGCGTGGCAAGCCGCAAGGCCTGCTATTTCACTCAGACCAGGGATCCCAATATGGCAGCCGCAACTTTCGCCAGCGGCTGTGGCGTTATCGCATGCGTCAGAGTATGAGCCGCCGAGGAAACTGCTGGGATAATGCGCCGATGGAGCGGGTTTTTCGCAGCTTGAAAACAGAGTGGATACCAACCACTGGCTACATGACCGGCCACCAGGCTCAGAGAGACATTAGCCAGTACCTGATGCATCACTACAACTGGATCCGACCTCATCAATTTAACGATGGATTGGCCCCAGCGAAAACGGAAGAAAAACTCAAAACCGTGTCCGGGATGAGTTGACCACTACA
>NZ_JAARMB010000057.1:0-1303 GCF_012985615.1 Pseudomonas sp. WS 5412 | reverse complement strand
TGTACGGGACAACCACATAGGTTACAAAAAAGTGCATTCACATAGGTGACACTTTGATTGAAACATACCCGTTCTTTGCGTCTCTAGCATCGACACGGCCTAGGATCACAGGCCCGAAGATCACCTCCCAGACATCATCTCGAATTAGCTCCATTCCAATGGTCTGATGCTTGAGCAGATTGCCTATGTAGATCCTAAGACCTGCTCGATTGATGATTCCATTACTATCAGCCAGGTAACACTCCACGTGGCTCGCATACCCCATTTCAGGCAGCTTTTCCGGGTAAGCGCGGGGTGAGGGCAAATAACATGAGACTGTTGTTTTCTGGCCAAGCGCCTCGTGCCCTCGCTCATGATTGTAGTGCTGCATAAAGCGATCAAAGTGTTTCTGCTGAGCTTCCCAAGCAATCGCCGCTGGTTGGGGCAAAGTGCTTTTCAGGGTTCGGTGCATCCTTTCATGGCGCCCATTCTGATCTGGGCGGCCGGGCTCAATTCGCTCAGGGATAATCCCCAACCGCAGCCACCAGATCGACAGCTGTGATAACCCTGCACGGCCCGTGCTGGCAAACGGTATGCCGTTGTCGGTCCGAATACGTTCAGGCAAGCCATACTCGCGAAAAACACGCTCGAAGGTTTGTTGGGTTTCTTTGAAGTTGGTATTGCGCATGCCCTGGCAGGCCAGCAGAAAGCGGCTGGCATGGTCCATGATCGTCAGCGGGTAACACCACACTCCGGCCCCTGTCAGAAACTGCCCCTTGTAGTCAGCGCTAAAGAGCTGATTTGGGGTTTCTGCCTTGCACAGGGGCTTTGGATAGACAGCCACGCGCTGACGCACACGCCGAGGTGCAATCAGATCAGCGGCCTTGAGGATGTTGTAAATGGTTGTTTTCGAGGGTGGATCCTGCCCGGGAAAACGCTGGCGCAAGTCGTTCTGAATCTTCTTCGGCCCGGGAATAGTCTCCCCGATAGAGCGAAGCTCGATAATTGCTTGCCTGATAGCAAGAGGCACAACATAGGTTTGATTGTGCCGGCACCGGCTACGCTCTTCGAGCCCTCTAGGCCCTTCAGCCTCGTACCGCTCGACCCATTTGTAGCCAGTCTTCCGACTGACCTGGTAGTCGCGGCACAGCTGGCTAAAGGTATCTCTTTCAGCCAAATAGGCGGCGATGAACATCACTTTGAGGTCCATAGGTTTCAGCTCTTCCCAGGGCATGGTCAGATCCTCACAAAATCGACCCTGCCAGTTAATAACTGTTACCTATGTGCGTGAACTGATTTGTAACCCATGTGGGTGAGTCATACC
>NZ_JAARMB010000056.1:0-1649 GCF_012985615.1 Pseudomonas sp. WS 5412 | reverse complement strand
GTATGGCCCGGGGGATCCGTATACGTTTCTAATTTGTAGTTAACGGTTGGATACCACTTTGAGGCATGTAATATGGTACTGAGCTTCGGCACAGGGCTCAAATTGCATCATTAAATGTCTCCGATGTGGCTATATGTCATGGATAAAGGCAGCCCCCTATATCTTTTTTTGTGGCAGCATGGGTCCATCAAAGCAATTATTCAGGGTCTTAATGACCTCCACAGCTCTAAACGTAATTCATCTGGCTTTGCCTGTACTTACTTCCTCCATGAAAAAAAGTGTTGATAATGCTCATAATGCTGCCCAGCAATTTCCTCCCTTCTCAAGACTATTCTGGCTTCCTGGGTACTTAAAAACAGGGCTTAGAGTATGGCTGCTGACAAAATTGCACTCTAAACGCTAGCTTAGGTCTTCTGCGGCCGCGATATCCTGCAGATGCATCCAGTACTAGTATGGCCCGGGGGATCCGTTAGCTATCGTTCGCGAGAAAGTTAGTAGACACACAGGACCCAGGCGTGCAAGTCAATTTCAGCTGACTACACCGATTCTGGTTAAAAGAGCCTATGGCCACCCTTATTTTAGAGAAAAAAAACCACACCTCTAATGTGTTGGGCACTAGAAAAAGCTAACTACCTAGTCCGTTTCTGGACGACTTCATTGGGAATAACATACCCCCCACTGTGATTAAGACTGGCACTGTCCTAATGCTTTCTTCAATAGGTTTGGCTCATGTGTGATTCCCTCTGGCAAACTTATAGAGGACAAGCAGAATAAACCAATTCAAGGTCGTTGTAGCTGAAGGCCTGGCCTGCCTGACAGTTAATTATGAGCATGTCTTGCCCTTCATGGTGGATATTCACAGCTGAAAGTGGTATTGGCATTTTTTTCTGAGGACACAACGAGGAAATCTGATAAATACGGCCACCTGAAGTCTAGCTCGGAGTTAACAATTTACCACGTTTAGAGCGGCCGCGATATCCTGCAGATGCATCCAGTACTAGTATGGCCCGGGGGATCCGCTCGCACTTAGCCTGTTAAGGGGTTCGCGCTCGTCTAGTCTGTGCTGTTGCCTGGATAGTAAATTATCATGGTACAAACTTTTAAGAGCCAGTTAAATGGAGATGGATTTAAAAAGAGTTATTGTAAAGTCTCCCCAGGTGTGTCATTAAATATCCCAACAGATTGCCCTGGCCTGACCCCCTAAATGCAATTTTGGGATTCCCTTTTAGTTGCTTTCATTAAAATGTACCAGCGCAGTAAAAAAAGCACAAAGTATATTGTTTATGTAACTCACTATCTCATTTGCACTGGTTACATGGCAGCTTCAGACTGACTAAAACTACACTTTTCCCACCATGGTTCAAAGATCAACAGAACTGGGCCAACAAAAGCAATTTTTTCATGTGGTCTAACTACCAACTTATTATGAGTTAAGTTACTTTTAGGTTTAAAATCACAGCAGTTTTTCCCTCCACACCTCCCAGAGATACTTTCAGGGTGGCTAAACTTGGCTAAAGGCTTCCGGACCAACCCTTGTTTCTTTATGGTGCTTGTGTCCTGACAACCGCGTAAGGCATGGAAATTCAGCTATTTATCCGATCGTTTATATGGGCGTGCGGCCGCGATATCCTGCAGATGCATCCAGTACT
>NZ_JAARMB010000055.1:0-1870 GCF_012985615.1 Pseudomonas sp. WS 5412 | reverse complement strand
TTTTTTTCGGTGCGCCCGGCAGGGCGCGCTCACTCAGGGGTGGAAGTCCCCCGCACACCCGGCAAGGGGAAGTGCTAGCTAGAGGCAAGGGTTTCGCGGGCGACTGCGAGTCTGAAGGAAGCCCGAGGCAAATCGCTGGCCTGACGAACAGGAAGCGGATACGAGGCGGCATGGCGGGGTAAGCAGTCCGAAATCTGCGAAACCCAATACTTGCACAGAACGCCATGACGTAGATCCGACAGGCATAAGCGTGAAAGTGGGTGCGCAATACCCGGGGAGATCTGCACGGTTGCCCGTCAGGGCTACCGGCACCGCGAGGTGCTGGAATGACTGTGCAGAAGTCAGCAGAGGGCATAGTAGGTCGCGAGACTGAAGGCCTGAACGATTAATACCGAGAGTAGAACAGCTGATCTCGACAACCCACGATGACGCAGAAGCTCCCGACACGGGAGGCCTGCCTGCCATGGCCGGACGGAATCCGGAAAGAAGCCCGCAAGGTGCTGAGGGGGTTGCGGCGACGGCTGGGCGAACGAAATCGGAGGACTACCGGCTCATGGAGCAGGTGGTCGAACCCAGCAACATGCGACGAGCGTACAAGCGCGTCCTGAAGAACCGAGGCGCGCCAGGCGTTGATCGCTTGACGGTTGAGGAACTGAAGGACTGGCTGTTGGTGCACTGGCCAAGTGTGAAGGCGGCACTGCTGGAGGATCGGTACCTGCCACGGGCGGTGCGCCGAGTGGACATTCCCAAGCCTAATGGCGGGGTTAGAACACTCGGCGTACCCACGGTGGTGGATCGGCTTATCCAGCAGGCGCTCCATCAAGTACTGCAACCGATCTTCGAGCCAACCTTCTCCGATGGCAGCTACGGCTTTCGTCCGCAGAGAAGTGCGCTCGATGCGGTCGTCAAGGCGAAAGAGTATGTGGCCGAAGGAAAGCACTGGGTAGTGGACATCGACCTGGAGAAATTCTTCGACCGGGTCAACCACGACGTGTTGATGGCTCGACTCGCCTATCGAGTGAGGGATGGTCGCGTACTCAAGCTGATCCGGCGCTTCTTAGAGGCGGGGATGATGGCTAATGGCGTGATTCAACCCCGCAGCGAGGGTACGCCTCAGGGTGGGCCGCTGTCCCCATTACTGTCGAATATCCTGCTGACCGATCTTGATCGAGAGCTGGAAAGGCGGCAGTTGAAGTTCTGCCGATATGCTGACGACTGCAATATCTACATCGGCAGTGAAGGCGCAGGGCAACGGGCGATGGCGAACATCAGAGCCTTCCTGGAGGGTCATCTGAAGCTACGTATCAACGAGCAGAAAAGCGCAGTAGCACGGCCTTGGAAGCGAAAGTTTCTGGGCTACGCGATTACGATCTATCGCCAAGAGACACGGGTGCGACCTGCCCCCGAAAGCCTGCGAAGACTGATGGATCGAGTTCGTGAGTTGCTGCGCAAGGGGCGAGGACGGTCCTTGTCTCACACTATAGAGATGCTAAATCCCGTGTTGCGGGGTTGGGCAAACTACTTTCGGCTTACCGCGAACATGCGGATGCTGGAGGAACTCGATTGGTGGCTGCGTCGAAAACTACGTTGCCTGCTCTGGCGACAGTGGAAAACCCCGAAGACCCGCGAACGACGACTCATCTTGCTTGGGCTTAGGCCTGAGCGGGCGTGGAAGTCGAGTGTAAACGGGCGAGGGCCTTGGTGGAACTCGGCATCCAAACACATGAATCAGGCAGTACCGACGTTGTACTTCGCCAAAATGGGGCTGGTCTCGCTGCGCAGCACTGTGCAGGGACTCCAGCGTATTAGTTGAACCGCCGTATGCGGAACCGCACGTACGGTGGTGTGAGAGGGCTGAGGGAAAAAAAAA
>NZ_JAARMB010000054.1:0-1914 GCF_012985615.1 Pseudomonas sp. WS 5412 | reverse complement strand
GGACAGATGCGGCGTGGCTTCGTCCCGGTGAATGCTGGCCGTGACAATCCGATCCGCCCCGTACTTGTCCGCCAGCCACTGCAAAGAACGCTGGAAGAACGCTTTTTCCTGTTCTGGTGTCGCTTGAGCGAACCATTCAGGGCTGGCCGTCATCACGTATTCGACGGCCAAAACCGCGTCTTTGCGCCGTTTCTCCGGCAGCAAAACCCGCAGTTTGCCCATCGCCTCATCAGTGCTTTTCGCGACCAGGTGCTGATTGTCGGGTGTGCGCTCCTGGTCAGCATTGTGCGTCTCGCGTTCGCGGTAGCAATGCTGCATCGAGGCCGCTACTGAGCCCATGTTGGCGAGCTTCTTTGCTCGCATGATCGCGTATGCCATGACGCCCCCAATCTAATCCGATCCACCTAAAATCGCGCCTAGCTCCGCTGGGCCACTTCATTAGAAGTGTACTCACTAGACTTTGCTTCGCAAAGATCGTTCGAAAAGCACCTGCATGACAAATTTTTCACACGGGTCAAAAGTCCAAAAGTACCAAAGGCCTGCGCGGCTTCGCCTTGCTCCCCCCACTGACGCGCCCCCCCAAGGGGGCTTGTCCGTTCGCCACGTGGCAGGCGGTCAGGGGAAGAGCGCCCCTGACCACCAGCCATGAGCGTTGGGGTCGTTCCAGGGCGTCAAGGTCGGGGCCGCTTCGCGGTCGCTACGCGAACCTTGACCCCCTTCCACTTCGAATGGAGTGGGGGTCAAGGGGTTGGTGCGGCCCGCAGGCGCGAAGCGGCGAGGACTCGGCCCCTTGACGCCCACGGAATGACCCCAGCCTCCGTGAGTGGGGGCAGGGGGCGCTCTTCCCCCTGCCCCCCGAGCCCTCGGCGGCAAGAGTGGGGAGTCCAGAGGGGCAAAGCCCCTATGGGCAAGGGCCGGAGGCCCGCTGCAAGCCCTAAAAAATCGCTGCCCGGAGGGCAGGCATTCTCAAGGCCGAAGGCCGTGCTTTTGGGGGTAAGGCATCGCCTAGGGCGGATGCCCTATTGAGATACAGAAGGAGGCATTATGTAAGTCACTGATTTTAAAGGTTAAAAAAAAAACAGAGTACACCCCAGGAGTGTACTGGTGAGTGCACCCCAGGAGTGTACTCAGTTGTTCAACCAGTTCGCCTAGGTTTACAACCAGTACGCATGTGTGTACAACCAGTAGTACGAAACGAGACTGATGAGTACCACCATGGAAGAGACTGAGAAACAGGTTTCAAGCGTCGAGAATTACAACTTCGTCCAGCTCAACCGTAGCTACATGAAGCAGATGCGAGAGCTAGCTCGTAGGAACCCCGTGGCGATGCAGATCCTGTTCTATTTGGTCGAGCACATGGGTAAGTCAACAAACGCCGTTGTGTGCTCCTACAAGACCCTCTGCGAGGTCACAGATCTGAGCCGAACGTCAGTCGCAAAGGCAATCAAACACCTGAAAGACGACAACTGGCTGGATGCGATTAAGATCGGAAATGCCACAGCCTATTGCGTCAACGAGCGTGCTTTTTGGCAGTCAGCCCGCAACGCAAGGCGGTACGCGATTTTCTCAGCCACGGTCATTGCATCAGAGTCAGAGCAAGACAGCGACTATCACGAAAAGGCCCGGACAAAACTGACTCACGTGCCTGTGATTTCGAGCGACGACCGCGTTTTAGTAGGGGACGAGGAACTTTCGCCACCCGACCAGCAGGATTTACAACTGGACTGAGCAAAGGAGGAAAGCGCATGAGTCAAAACACCCCACCGGGCTCTGAACCCCATTTCATCGAAATCGGCGAGGTAGACGACATCCCGTTGCCTCTTCCCATTTTTGTTACCAGGCAGGGTGTAGATCGTTCCCACGATGAGGCCATGCACAAGGCTTTACAGGCCGATCCAGCCTATGCAGCCGAGC
>NZ_JAARMB010000052.1:0-2225 GCF_012985615.1 Pseudomonas sp. WS 5412 | reverse complement strand
AAAGCAGACCGGACTATAAAGATACCAGGCGTTTCCCCCTGGAAGCTCCCTCGTGCGCTCTCCTGTTCCGACCCTGCCGCTTACCGGATACCTGTCCGCCTTTCTCCCTTCGGGAAGCGTGGCGCTTTCTCATAGCTCACGCTGTAGGTATCTCAGTTCGGTGTAGGTCGTTCGCTCCAAGCTGGGCTGTGTGCACGAACCCCCCGTTCAGCCCGACCGCTGCGCCTTATCCGGTAACTATCGTCTTGAGTCCAACCCGGTAAGACACGACTTATCGCCACTGGCAGCAGCCACTGGTAACAGGATTAGCAGAGCGAGGTATGTAGGCGGTGCTACAGAGTTCTTGAAGTGGTGGCCTAACTACGGCTACACTAGAAGAACAGTATTTGGTATCTGCGCTCTGCTGAAGCCAGTTACCTTCGGAAAAAGAGTTGGTAGCTCTTGATCCGGCAAACAAACCACCGCTGGTAGCGGTGGTTTTTTTGTTTGCAAGCAGCAGATTACGCGCAGAAAAAAAGGATCTCAAGAAGATCCTTTGATCTTTTCTACGGGGTCTGACGCTCAGTGGAACGAAAACTCACGTTAAGGGATTTTGGTCATGAGATTATCAAAAAGGATCTTCACCTAGATCCTTTTAAATTAAAAATGAAGTTTTAAATCAATCTAAAGTATATATGAGTAAACTTGGTCTGACAGTTATTATTTACCCACCACTTTGGTAATTTCGCCTTTCACGTAATGCACAAATTCTTCCAGCTGATCCGCACGGCTGGCCAGACGATCTTCTTCCTGGCCCAGATACGCCTGACGCGCTTCCAGAATCACCGGCTGATACTGCGCCGGCAGACGTTCCATGGCCCAATCCGCCGCCACATCTTTCGGCGCAATTTTGCCGGTCACCGCGCTATACCAAATACGGCTCAGGGTCAGCACCACGTTGCGTTCATCACCCGCCCAATCCGGCGGGCTGTTCCACAGGGTCAGGGTTTCGTTCAGCGCTTCAAACAGGTCCTGTTCCGGCACCGGATCAAACAGTTCTTCCGCTGCCGGACCAACCAGCGCCACGCTATGTTCACGCGCTTTGGTCAGCAGAATGGCCAGATCGATATCAATGGTCGCCGGTTCAAAAATGCCGGCCAGAATATCGTTACGCTGCCATTCGCCAAACTGCAGCTCACGTTTCGCCGGATAACGCCACGGAATAATGTCATCATGCACCACGATGGTCACTTCCACCGCACGCAGAATTTCGCTTTCACCCGGGCTCGCGCTGGTTTCCAGCAGATCGTTAATCAGCGCACGACGGGTGGTTTCATCCAGACGCACGGTCACGGTCACCAGCAGATCAATATCGCTATGCGGTTTCAGGCCGCCATCCACCGCGCTGCCATACAGATGCACGGCCAGCAGGGTCGGTTCCAGATGACGTTCAATCACGCCCACCACTTCAGACAGCTGGGTGCTCACTTCCGCAATCACCGCTTCACGCATAATGTTCAGTTTGGTTTTCGGACGGCTGCCCTGCTGGGTCACATCGTTGCTGCTCCACAGCATCAGGCAACGGCCCACCGCATAACGCGCCTGCTGTTTGCTCGCACGCGGCATGCTCTGCACGCCAAAAAAGCAATCATAGCACGCCATAAACACCGCCACCGCACCATTACCGCCGCTACGTTCGGTCAGGGTACGGCTCCAATTACGGCTACGCATACTCTTCCTTTTTCAATATTATTGAAGCATTTATCAGGGTTATTGTCTCATGAGCGGATACATATTTGAATGTATTTAGAAAAATAAACAAATAGGGGTTCCGCGCACATTTCCCCGAAAAGTGCCACCTAAATTGTAAGCGTTAATATTTTGTTAAAATTCGCGTTAAATTTTTGTTAAATCAGCTCATTTTTTAACCAATAGGCCGAAATCGGCAAAATCCCTTATAAATCAAAAGAATAGACCGAGATAGGGTTGAGTGGCCGCTACAGGGCGCTCCCATTCGCCATTCAGGCTGCGCAACTGTTGGGAAGGGCGTTTCGGTGCGGGCCTCTTCGCTATTACGCCAGCTGGCGAAAGGGGGATGTGCTGCAAGGCGATTAAGTTGGGTAACGCCAGGGTTTTCCCAGTCACGACGTTGTAAAACGACGGCCAGTGAGCGCGACGTAATACGACTCACTATAGGGCGAATTGAGTGAAGGCCGTCAAGGCCTAGGCGCGCCGGATCCCCCGGG
>NZ_JAARMB010000051.1:0-2605 GCF_012985615.1 Pseudomonas sp. WS 5412 | reverse complement strand
TGTTGCCGCTGACCGAAAACTGACCCAGTAGAGGCTGTTCTGCCGACTGAAAACTGACCCAGGTGTTCAACTGCTTCTGCTCAATTTTTGAGCAGGAGAACACAGGGTGATCAGTATGGAAATGATGGGCAAAATTCGCCGGATGTATTTCCGCGACAAGCTGTCGCTGCATGAGATAGCCAAGCGCACCGGGTTGGCGCGCAACACGATTCGCAAGTGGGTCAGAGCACCTGAGGCCAAGCCGCCGGTCTACCAACGCCGCGCGATCTTCAACAAACTCAGCCCTTTTCACGCCACGCTGGAGCAGGCGCTAAAAGCCGATTCGCTGCGGCCCAAGCAACAGCGGCGCAGTGCCAAGGCGCTGTTGGCGCAAATCAAAGCCGAAGGTTATGACGGTGGCTACAGCCAGCTCACCGCGTTTATCCGTGCCTGGCGAGGGGGACAGGGCAAGGCGTCGCAGGCCTTTGTGCCGCTGACCTTTGCTCTTGGCGAGGCGTTTCAGTTTGACTGGAGCGAGGAAGGCTTGCTGGTCGGCGGCATTTACCGGCGTATGCAGGTGGCACATCTGAAGCTGTGTGCCAGCCGTGCGTTCTGGCTTGTGGCGTATCCGAGCCAGGGCCATGAGATGTTATTTGACGCCCATACACGCTCGTTCGGCTCCTTGGGCGGCGTGCCGCGCCGGGGCATCTACGACAACATGAAGACCGCCGTCGACAAGGTCAATAAGGGCAAAGGCCGGGCGGTGAATGCGCGCTTTGCGGTGATGTGCGCGCATTACCTGTTCGATCCGGACTTCTGCAACGTCGCCGCTGGTTGGGAAAAGGGCATCGTTGAAAAGAACGTGCAAGACAGCCGCAGGCGTATCTGGCTAGACGCCCAGGACTGCCAGTTTCACTCCTTCGAGGAACTCAATGCCTGGCTGGGCCAGCGCTGCCGCGCGCTTTGGAACGAGCTGACGCACCCTCAATACAGCGGGCTGAGTGTGGCCGAAGTGCTGGAGTTGGAGCGCGCTGAACTGATGCCTGTGCCAGCGCCATTCGACGGTTACGTCGAGCGGCCTGCGCGGGTCTCCAGCACCTGCCTGGTCAGCGTCGGGCGCAACCGCTACTCGGTGCCGTGTGAGTATGCGGGTAAGTGGGTCAGCAGCCGTTTGTATCCGACGCGAATCGAGGTGGTGGCTGACGACGCGCTGATCGCCAGCCATGTCCGCTTGCTGGATCGCGACCAGGTCAGCTATGACTGGCAGCACTACCTCCCGCTGATCGAACGCAAGCCCGGTGCGCTGCGCAACGGCGCGCCCTTTGCTGATCTGCCGGCGCCGCTGCGTCAGCTTAAGCACGGTCTGGGGCGTCATGCCGGCGGTGACCGGATCATGGCGCAAGTTCTGGCTGCCGTACCGGTCGCCGGGCTCGATGCGGTGCTGGTGGCTGTTGAGCTGGTACTGGAAAGCGGCAGCCTGAGCGCCGAACACATCCTCAATGTCGTGGCGCGCCTGGCCGCGACCGAACCACCACCCAGCGTCGAAACCCACTTGTCGCTCAAGGAAGCCCCCGTCGCTAACACGGCGCGCTACGACCGCCTGCGTGGCCAGACCGAGGAGATCGGTCATGCGTGATTTGATGGCGGAACTCAAGGAGCTGCGCCTGCACGGCATGGCCACGGCCTGGGCGGAGTTGACTGCGCAGGGTGAGTCGAACACAGCCTCGTCCAAGTGGCTGCTCGAACACCTGCTGGAACAAGAGCACACAGATCGCGCCATGCGCTCGGTGAGCCACCAGATGAACATGGCCAAGCTGCCGATGCACCGCGACCTGGCCGGCTTCGACTTCAGCGCCTCCAGCGCAGACGCTCGTTTGATCAGCGAACTGGCCAGTCTGGCCTTTACCGACACCGCGCAGAACGTGGTGCTGATCGGTGGGCCTGGCACCGGTAAAACCCACCTGGCCACTGCGCTGGCCGTGTCCGGCATCACCCGGCACGGCAAGCGCGTGCGCTTCTACTCCACGGTCGATCTGGTCAATCTGCTGGAGCGCGAAAAGCACGACGGCAAAGCCGGGCGGATCGCCCAAGCTCTGCTGCGCATGGATCTGGTCATCCTCGACGAACTGGGTTATCTGCCGTTCAGCCAGGCTGGCGGTGCGTTGCTGTTTCACCTGCTGTCCAAGCTGTACGAACACACCAGCGTGGTGATCACCACCAACCTGAGCTTCGCCGAATGGTCGAGCGTGTTCGGCGACGCCAAGATGACCACCGCCCTGCTGGATCGGCTGACCCACCACTGCCACATCGTCGAAACCGGTAACGAGTCCTATCGCCTGCAACACAGTAGCTTGGCGGCCCAGGCCAAGATCAAATCACGGGAGCGAAAGCGTAAGGGCAGCCAGGAACCGGAGGACGATGAGCCGTTCTGATTTCATGGCGACGACGGCCTGCTACATGGCTGCGTGTGGCAGGTCTTAAACAACTGAACTGGGCTAGCGAAGGAGTGGGGGCAACAGCAGCTGCGCTGGTAGACTTATCCACAGTTGCTGGTAACAAAATCAGCAATCCGCCCTGGGTCAAATTTCAATCGGCAGGGTGGGTCAATTTTCCATCAGCGCCAACA
>NZ_JAARMB010000050.1:0-3394 GCF_012985615.1 Pseudomonas sp. WS 5412 | reverse complement strand
AAACAAAACCCCTGTTTGCGTTAGCAAACAGGGGTTCTGGAATTTAATCTTGACGATGACCTACTCTCACATGGGGAAACCCCACACTACCATCGGCGATGCATCGTTTCACTACTGAGTTCGGGATGGGATCAGGTGGTTCCAATGCTCTATGGTCGTCAAGAAATTCGGGTACTGAGTCGTGACCAGATGGCCTCGCTTCAGCAAATTGGGTATGTGACAGCTTTCGGTGTTTTGTGAGATTCGAACTTTCGGTTCATTTCGTCTTCACACACCGCAATCTGATGCTTTTGCTTGTTTCCAAGTCAAGAGTAGTCAAATTGCTTGGGTGTTATATGGTCAAGCCTCACGGGCAATTAGTATTGGTTAGCTCAACGCCTCACAGCGCTTACACACCCAACCTATCAACGTCGTAGTCTTCGACGGCCCTTCAGGGAACTCAAGGTTCCAGTGAGATCTCATCTTGAGGCTAGTTTCCCGCTTAGATGCTTTCAGCGGTTATCTATTCCGAACATAGCTACCCGGCAATGCCACTGGCGTGACAACCGGAACACCAGAGGTTCGTCCACTCCGGTCCTCTCGTACTAGGAGCAGCCCCTCTCAAATCTCAAACGTCCACGGCAGATAGGGACCGAACTGTCTCACGACGTTCTAAACCCAGCTCGCGTACCACTTTAAATGGCGAACAGCCATACCCTTGGGACCGGCTTCAGCCCCAGGATGTGATGAGCCGACATCGAGGTGCCAAACACCGCCGTCGATATGAACTCTTGGGCGGTATCAGCCTGTTATCCCCGGAGTACCTTTTATCCGTTGAGCGATGGCCCTTCCATACAGAACCACCGGATCACTAAGACCTACTTTCGTACCTGCTCGACGTGTCTGTCTCGCAGTCAAGCGCGCTTTTGCCTTTATACTCTACGACCGATTTCCGACCGGTCTGAGCGCACCTTCGTACTCCTCCGTTACTCTTTAGGAGGAGACCGCCCCAGTCAAACTACCCACCATACACTGTCCTCGATCCGGATAACGGACCTGAGTTAGAACCTCAAAGTTGCCAGGGTGGTATTTCAAGGTTGGCTCCACGCGAACTGGCGTCCACGCTTCAAAGCCTCCCACCTATCCTACACAAGCAAATTCAAAGTCCAGTGCAAAGCTATAGTAAAGGTTCACGGGGTCTTTCCGTCTAGCCGCGGATACACTGCATCTTCACAGCGATTTCAATTTCACTGAGTCTCGGGTGGAGACAGCGCCGCCATCGTTACGCCATTCGTGCAGGTCGGAACTTACCCGACAAGGAATTTCGCTACCTTAGGACCGTTATAGTTACGGCCGCCGTTTACCGGGGCTTCGATCAAGAGCTTCGCGTTAGCTAACCCCATCAATTAACCTTCCGGCACCGGGCAGGCGTCACACCCTATACGTCCACTTTCGTGTTTGCAGAGTGCTGTGTTTTTAATAAACAGTCGCAGCGGCCTGGTATCTTCGACCGGCATGAGCTTACGGAGCAAGTCCTTCACCCTCACCGGCGCACCTTCTCCCGAAGTTACGGTGCCATTTTGCCTAGTTCCTTCACCCGAGTTCTCTCAAGCGCCTTGGTATTCTCTACCCAACCACCTGTGTCGGTTTGGGGTACGGTTCCTGGTTACCTGAAGCTTAGAAGCTTTTCTTGGAAGCATGGCATCAACCACTTCGTTAACTAAAAGTTAACTCGTCATCAGCTCTCGGCCTTAGAATCCCGGATTTACCTAAGATTCCAGCCTACCACCTTAAACTTGGACAACCAACGCCAAGCTGGCCTAGCCTTCTCCGTCCCTCCATCGCAATAACCAGAAGTACAGGAATATTAACCTGTTTTCCATCGACTACGCTTTTCAGCCTCGCCTTAGGGACCGACTAACCCTGCGTCGATTAACGTTGCGCAGGAAACCTTGGTCTTTCGGCGTGGGTGTTTTTCACACCCATTGTCGTTACTCATGTCAGCATTCGCACTTCTGATACCTCCAGCAAGCTTCTCAACTCACCTTCACAGGCTTACAGAACGCTCCTCTACCGCATCACCCGAAGGTGATACCCGTAGCTTCGGTGTATGGTTTGAGCCCCGTTACATCTTCCGCGCAGGCCGACTCGACTAGTGAGCTATTACGCTTTCTTTAAAGGGTGGCTGCTTCTAAGCCAACCTCCTAGCTGTCTAAGCCTTCCCACATCGTTTCCCACTTAACCATAACTTTGGGACCTTAGCTGACGGTCTGGGTTGTTTCCCTTTTCACGACGGACGTTAGCACCCGCCGTGTGTCTCCCATGCTCGGCACTTGTAGGTATTCGGAGTTTGCATCGGTTTGGTAAGTCGGGATGACCCCCTAGCCGAAACAGTGCTCTACCCCCTACAGTGATACATGAGGCGCTACCTAAATAGCTTTCGAGGAGAACCAGCTATCTCCGAGCTTGATTAGCCTTTCACTCCGATCCACAGGTCATCCGCTAACTTTTCAACGGTAGTCGGTTCGGTCCTCCAGTTAGTGTTACCCAACCTTCAACCTGCCCATGGATAGATCGCCCGGTTTCGGGTCTATTCCCAGCGACTAGACGCCCTATTAAGACTCGCTTTCGCTACGCCTCCCCTATTCGGTTAAGCTCGCCACTGAAAATAAGTCGCTGACCCATTATACAAAAGGTACGCAGTCACCCAACAAAGTGGGCTCCCACTGCTTGTACGCATACGGTTTCAGGATCTATTTCACTCCCCTCTCCGGGGTTCTTTTCGCCTTTCCCTCACGGTACTAGTTCACTATCGGTCAGTCAGTAGTATTTAGCCTTGGAGGATGGTCCCCCCATATTCAGACAAAGTTTCTCGTGCTCCGTCCTACTCGATTTCATGACTAAGAGATTTTCGCGTACAGGGCTATCACCCACTATGGCCGCACTTTCCAGAGCGTTCCGCTAATCTCAAAGCCACTTAAGGGCTAGTCCCCGTTCGCTCGCCACTACTAAGGGAATCTCGGTTGATTTCTTTTCCTCAGGGTACTTAGATGTTTCAGTTCCCCTGGTTCGCCTCTTAAGCCTATGTATTCAGCTTAAGATAACCATCTTATGATGGCTGGGTTCCCCCATTCAGACATCTCCGGATCAAAGTCTGTTTGCCGACTCCCCGAAGCTTTTCGCAGGCTACCACGTCTTTCATCGCCTCTGACTGCCAAGGCATCCACCGTATGCGCTTCTTCACTTGACCATATAACCCCAAGCAATCTGGTTATACTGTGAAGACGACATTCGCCGAAAATTCGATAATACTCAATTTGAGTAACTCACAAATTTTACCTTAGCCTGATCCGTTACCAGTGAAAGTAACGTTCAGTCTATCTTTCTATCACATACCCAAATTTTTAAAGAACGA
>NZ_JAARMB010000049.1:0-3856 GCF_012985615.1 Pseudomonas sp. WS 5412 | reverse complement strand
CATCATTTCCATACTGATCACCCTGTGTTCTCCTGCTCAAAAATTGAGCAGAAGCAGTTGAACACCTGGGTCAGTTTTCAGTCGGCAGAACAGCCTCTACTGGGTCAGTTTTCGGTCAGCGGCAACAATCAGGGGCGCGCATCACACATGCAGGCGGTGATAGGGCGTTTTACCGGCCATCAACCGACAGCATCACCATGCCCGAGCGCGGCCAGTTTCCCTCGGCCGACAACTACTACGCGACCGCACTGCATGAGCTGGGGCATTGGACTGGCCACCCTTCGCGGCTTGACCGTGACTTGTCCAACCCATTCGGGTCGGAGGGGTACGCCAAGGAAGAGTTGCGGGCAGAGATTTCCAGCATGATCCTGGGCAACGAGCTGGGTATTGGCCACGATCCTGGTCAGCACGTTGCGTATGTCGGGTCATGGATCAAGGTGCTGCAAGAAGATCCACTTGAGATCTTCCGGGCAGCCGCGGATGCCGAGAAAATCCAGGCTTTCGTCCTGGCGTTTGAACAGCAGCAAGTTCAAGACCACCAGGTGGACACCGCGCAGCTAGGCCAAGAGCAGGCCGAGGTATTGGCCCATATCCAGGAAGCCCACAAGAACGCCAATCCTGGATACAGCGCCCTGGAGTCGTGGCAGACCCTGGAGCGCACTGCCGAAGCTAACGGCCTCAAGGCAATGCTTCGCTGGTCGAATGCTGGCGAGTACGAGGCGGATATTCGCGTCGAGTACCAGGATACAGACGGAAAATTGATCCCAGTACATAGCGAGCTGCACAGCGGCGACGGTAAAGCTGTGAGCTGCATCGAGGGGCAGCGAGTTCCAGGCACTGGCATGACTTCGGATGATGAGTGGCAGACGAACGCCCTCAACTCTGCAATCGCCACAGCCCGGCATCGGCAGGAACAGCAGGAGGCCAAAATGGAGCAGGGACAGCAGTTGCCCCAACAGGAAATCACACAGCAGCAACTGACCGCCGAGCAATGGGTGCTGGACAAGCTGAGTAGCGACCTTCGCCCTGCCATTGGCCGGATGAACGAGCGGCAGCTAGACACTGTGCAGAGTGTTCTGGATTCGATGCACCCAATGGGCAACAACAACCCGTTCTGGCAGCGCCATGAGCCAGCCGCCGAAGCCATGTACCAGGATGTTGACCAGGTAGAGAAGCAGATATTCGATGCTACTGATGCGGTCAGCGACCGGCGCGAAGTGCTCCAGGGCCAGGGGCTGGTTCAGGCTGATGATATGCAGCAAGCAGTCGAGCAAGCACGACTGCGAGAAGCGCAGGTGCGACAAAACCCGAACAGCACTGACGAGGACATTTCTGCGGCCAAAGAAGAGCGAAAAAATGCCGAGGTGGCGCTTGCTCTAAATGATCCTGAAATGCAGCGGCGAATAGCCGAACTCGAAAAGAGCGAGGCCCGTAGCGAGCAGAGCAGTACCAGCGTGGCCAAGGAAAAGACCTGGTTGGCTGTTCCATACGAGCAGCGCGACGAGGCCAAACAGGTCGCTGGCAAGCTACAGAGCGGCCGTCCCGCCATCGGTTTCGATAAGCAGACTAAATGCTGGTACGCGCAGCCTGGCGCAGACCTGGAGAAGCTACAAAAGTGGCTGCCAGAGAACCAAGTTCGCCAGGCCCCCGCGATGGAGCCGCGAGAAGAGTTCGCCCAGGTCATGAAGGAAGCCGGCCTAGTGGTTGATGGAGAGCACCCCATCATGGACGGCAAATGGCACCGAGTCCCGGTCGAGGGGGGAAGCAAGGGCAACACCTCGGGAGCTTATCGGGGGTTCGAGCTGGAACCCGGCGAGAAAGGCGTTCCTGCAGGTACGATTCAGAACCACCGCACAGGCTTCCAATCAAACTGGAAAGCCAAGGGCTACGCGCTCAGCGAGGGCGACAAAGCATCTTTCAATGCCGAAGCTGCGCAGCGGCAAGCCCAGCGAGAGCAAGAGCGGCTGGTGAATCAAGCCCGCGCAGTTAAGGCGATCGGCGAACTGCTGGCGATCGCACCACAAGCAACAGCGGATCACACCTATCTCCAGAACAAGGAGGCCAGGCCCGGCGACCTCAAGGTTGTACCTGCGGACACAGCGGGCTTGCCTGCCGATTCGATCATCCTCATTGGGAAAAATGCTAGGGAGTCGAAGGCGCTGCGCGAGGCCAACCCGGATAATCTGGTCTTCACAGCCGGCGACTTGCTGCTGACCGCACAGGACAGCAATGGCAACCTCAAGGCTGCGCAGTCAATTCGCGCCAACGGCACGAAGATGTTTGCCAAGGGCACCGAGAAACACCAGAACTTCCATGTCGTCGGCGGCGCTGGCCTGGAGGCTCTGCAAGCAGCTCCTGCCATCGTGATCGGCGAAGGCTATGCCACGGCCGATACGCTGTCCCAAAGCCTTGGCTACGCAACCGTTGCGGCGTTTGACTCGGGCAACCTTCCCCATGTCGCCGCGCAGATGCGCGAGCAGTTCCCCGACAAGCCAATTCTGATTGCCGGGGACAACGATCTTCACCAGGAGCTGATTGACGGCAAGAACCCAGGCCGAACTAAGGCCCAGGAAGCGGCGAAGTCGGTAGAAGGCAAGGCCATCTTTCCGATCTTCGCACCAGGCGAGCAAGCCTATCCGGCTGGAGTGGAACCCATCGACCCGGAGAAGGCCCGCGCCAATAAGCTGACCCCTGAGCAACAAGAAGCTATCAACCAGATGAAGCGTTTCACGGACTTCAACGACCTGGCCACCAAAAGCAGCCTCGGCCGTGAGGCCCTGGATCGCCAGGTGCGGTCGGAGGTTGGCTTAGCCATCGAGAAGCACCAGGAGCGCATCGAGCAGAAACGCCTCGAGCAAGTTCAGACGCAGGCAGAGAAGCAACAACCGCGACGGGCAATGTCGCGCTAACAAGGAGAAGTTGAAGTGGTAATGAAAATTGCAAACCGCAATAACGGCGATGCCGGCGTTCTCATGAAGCCCGAAGGCAGCGTGAAAATCGTAGTGCTGAATGGCAGCCGTCAGATCGACCAGGTTGTACCTGGTGCGGGGAAAGATGGAGAACCGGGCTGGGTCACCATGAAGGTACAGCCAGAGGCAGGATTGCCTAAAGGCATCCACCAACTGAGCGACGCCACTAATCCAGCCAAGAACGTCCACCCGCAAACCTACGGTGGACAGGTGCTGCACGTTGACCAGAAGCATGTCTATCAGTTCGGCCCCAAGGGAATCGTCCAGCATGATCGCAAGCTGTTCGAGAAGGAGCCGGTAGTGGGCAAGTGCTACGAGGTGTCCTATAGCCGAGGTGTTGGCAAGGTCAAAGCAGAGCTGAGCCAGGAGGAAGGGGCCAAGCTGCAAGCGAAAAAGGCGCATACCCTGTGAAAGAGGCTGTCGGCCGGCGCTTAGCCCTGGAAGCGTCTCGACTCAACCTGACTGGCACCGAGACTGCTGCCAGGATTGGCTGTTCCCGGCGCACCTGGTGCTACTACGAAGCAGGGAAGAGCTGCCCGGATGCGGTGGCCTTGGCCAGTCTCGACCAGCTGGGTTTTGACGTGTTGTACGTCATTACCGGGCGCAGGGGTAAAGCGCTGTAGTAGAATCGCCGCCGCTGTACCTTTGGTCAGCGGCAGGCTGGAGTCGCAAGACTCGCCCAGGTGCTCACCCCCTCACGTCTACTTCTGTGGCACCGCGCTCGCTGATCGTCCTATTACAAAGCCCTCGCCTTGAGGGCTTTTTTTCGGTGCGCCCGGCAGGGCGCGCTCACTCAGGGGTGGAAGTCCCCCGCACACCCGGCAAGGGGAAGTGCTAGCTAGAGGCAAGGGTTTCGCGGGCGACTGCGAGTCTGAAGGAAGCCCGAG